>JADJFV010000006.1 GCA_016708435.1 Leptospiraceae bacterium
CTGACTTTTTGTTCTTCCTCTGTTAATTGTTGGTGTGTTGTTGTTGATGCAGGGTGAATCGTAAGTGATTTTGCATCTCCTAAGTTTGAAGAAGAGAAAAATTTCTAAACTGTCTATAAATTTCTTTACTTCTGTAACGCCGCCTTTACTCCAAAGCCAATGATTGCACCGAAAAGTTTTTCTTGTGATATTTTTTTGCTAGAGAATAATTTTTATCTGTCGTTAGTCCTGGATAATTTACCCAACTAACTTTTGGATGTTTGCTTAAAAATTCTGCTACTTTTAATGCGTTAGACGAATGACGCTCCATGCGAATTGGTAAAGTTTCCACACCCTGTAAAATTTGCCAAGCATTGAAAGGAGAAATCGCAGGACCTAAATCTCTAAGACCTTGCACACGTGCTTTGATGATGTAAGCAATATTAGCCCCACCAAATGGTTCAAATTTTCCAAATACATCCCAATATTTTAATCCGTGATAACTTGGATCTGGCTCTGTAAAGTTTTAAATTTTCCATTTCCATAATTAAATTTTCCTGCATCAATAATGATACCTCGGAGAGAAGTTCCATGTCCGCTTAGAAAATTTTGTAAGGGAATGAACAACAATATCTGCACCATGCTCTATTGGATTTACCAAATAAGGAGAAAGGGAGTGTTATCTACTATAAACGGAACTCCCGTTATCATGAGCAATTTTCGCAATTGCTTCTAAGTCGAGAGTATCGAGTTTGGATGCAAGAGTTTCACATACACAGCGCGAGTTTTATCGTTGAAATATTTTAAAATTATTTGGATCCGATGGATCTGCAAAATGAACCTTGATTCCCATTTTTGGAAAAGTGTAATGGAGTAGGTTGTATGTTCCACCATACAAAGAAGAAGAGGCAATGATTTCTTGACCTGCTTCGACAATATTTAATAAGGCAAGCGTCTCTGCTGATTGACCGGAAGCTGTGGCTAATGCCGCTATGCCGCCTTCGAGTTCGCAACTCTTTTTCGAGAACATCAGTCGTTGGGTTCATTAGACGAGTGTAAATATTTCCAAATTCTTGGAG
Organism: Leptospiraceae bacterium; assembly: GCA_016708435.1. Lineage (NCBI taxonomy): Bacteria > Pseudomonadati > Spirochaetota > Leptospiria > Leptospirales > Leptospiraceae > Leptospiraceae bacterium. The sequence continues at coordinate 1,059 of JADJFV010000006.1, forward strand.
TCCGAAAAGTCGAGCCGCATGATCTGTATCATTGAATACGTAAGAAGTAGTCTGGTAGATCGGAACTGCTCTTGAGGTAGTTGCCGGATCTCCCTTGGTATAACCTGCGTGTAGCGCGATTGTTTCGGGTTTGAAATTGTCTTGCCATAAAAAAAACTCCTATTTTTTAAACATAGTTTAGTGAAATTAAATACAATAAAACGAACCTTTTATTTTCGTCAAATAGTTTATTCTAATAAGTTGGAAGTTGGCGTCGTTATATTGGAATTTTTTATATATTTTCCTTATTATCTTTAATTGGAATAAATTTTTCGCAGGCTTTAAACAGTTTTTTTAAAGAAACATTTGGCGATGTAATATCATAGGCTAGAAGGTTTATTAAGTCATTCGTTGGCTCTACAATTTTTGATCCCCTTTCACCCTGAAATCTTAATCTATGAATTTGATTTACCTTAAAATCAATTCTTAGCATTTTTACAGAGTAATGTCTTGAAGGACTATTGGTTTGTGTAACATAACCGTTTTCAATTATCGCTTCTTCCAATTGTTCCCATTTATAATACTCTACTTGTTTAGGAACGTCTCTAATTAGTATTCCTGTTTTTAGAATCCAGATACCTACTGTTTTGTTTTTTTTTAATGCCGCAACTTGAATAGAGCGGATAAACATTCTTATCCCATGGTATAATATTGCAAGAAAAAAGAACCCAATTGCTGTTAAAACAACCATTCCCCAGCTAAATTCATTTAATATCCCAGCAATTCCTCCGAAACTCATTCCAATTCCGAATAAAAATCCAACGATTGCCATTATAGACCCTATTAAAATCTCTTCAGTTATAGGTAAAGGAATGTATAATTCTAATTGGGATAAATCCTTCTCGCCATTTCTAATCCAACACTTTAAAAATTCTGGCATTTCTTTTAGCTGGTAAATGGGTCCTGAGTTCAAAACGAATCCTCCAGATAATTTTATCAAACGTTACTTGTGATTAATTCTAATAGCTTTATGTAAATATCGAAAATTAAAGAAGAAATTAATAAGTAAACCGTAATTTATTATTTTTAAATAGTAGTAAGGGAGAATAAATTTACAAGCAGTTTTTCTGTTCCTTGGAGGTTAAGTGTTTCTGAAAAGGTGCGGGCTAACTATATAGCCCACACTTTACTCTGTGCCTTTGTGACTCGGTGGCAAAAAATTTTATTTCTTCTCTATGAGTTTTAACTCCTCTAAGTTTCGTAAATCTTTAATTCTACTCTCAGGATAACCGAGTTCTTCGAATGCCATTACACCTTTTTCTTTAGAAGTATGGCAACTATCGCATTTCATTGCTTCTTTGGTGATAGAGTGATTAATCATAAGAGTCGCATCTTGACGCATCCATTTTGGTTCTGCTTTACCACTAAATGGAATACTCCAACCTTTTTCGATTCCCATGAAATACATGAACTTATCCATCATATAGTATTTGAACATACTTTCATACATCATTTTGATTAATGGATCTTCCACTGCTTTCATCACTGAATCTTTTGGTTTGCCTGTTTCATAGTAAACATTATAGTCAAATGGTAAAAGCATTCCGCCAAACGGACCTTGGTTTCCCATGTCTTCAAACATCTTTGCATTGAAACGCTTGAAAGGCGTTAATTTAGATTTTCCTTGCTGTGCAATTGGTCTAAAGACTTTTTCATAATAAGAGTCGTAGTCAAAATTCTTATACGATTCGTCTGGATTCGTTTTAAATGCTTTGAAAGTTTTTAGTCCATTTGGATTATCTCCTAGCGCTCCCGCCATGAATGTTCCTGAACCATTAAACCATTTGTAAATAATTGCTTCTCCTGCTTTTCCAGAACGAAGAATATCTTTGTAAACCCACACTCCTTCTTCTTCGCTAAACACAGGCTCTGTCCAATCTCTTAGCACAACGTTCTCGTCAGTCAAATGAGAAATATGACAGGTCTCACACGCCAACTTATCAGTATGCGCATTTAAGAAAGCTCGTTGGTTTTTGTTTTGAATATGGGGTGAGGAAGAATGACATTTTTCACAAGTAACGTCTACGTTTGGTAAGTCGTTGCTGACCAAATCTGTTCCTGATTTACCGCGAGCAATTAAATGTCCGTGTGTTTCATGACAGTCAATACAATTCATACCGGCTCTGTAGTGAACGTCAATTCCAGTTGTAGGTGTACCGCGCTTAGCCCCTGGATGTAGGAGGCGTGGATTTTTATAGCCTAAATTCATAGCGGCTTTATTTCCAGGATACATATCCCCACCGTGATTGTGCTCGTGACAACGCAGACAATTATCCGATGTAGGCTTGATAGTCGCCATCGCTGCTTTTAAACTTCTGTCTTGATTCCATCTGTATTTTCCATTTTCATCTTGCACAACGTATTTTTGATTCATATCATAAGACGCTGAGTGACACATTAAACAATCAGTGGAATTAAATTCATAACTTTTTGGTTTGTAACCTGGAAACATCGTTCCACTAAAAGGTCCGTATTGTCCACCGGCATGACATTGACCACAACCATCACTTCGCGGACCGTGTTTGGTATTAACCACAGTTGCCCAACCAGTCCATGTGAATGATCCCGGTATACCGCAAGCTCTGTCAATTTTTCCAAGTGGAATTCCTTTTACTCTATCTCCATTAAATCCGAAAGTGTTAAAGCCCTCAAATTTATTTAATGAGAAGTGGACACTTGACTGAATATTAGCTCTAGTGTTTACTGTGTCGTAGCCGCCATGATCATTTTTTACTTTCATGGTATCGTGACAAGTTAGACAAGTTTCAGGTCCTTTGTATTCACGAATTCCGCTTTTCTAAAACGATCTATATGAACAAGTCCTGTATTGCGTTGAAAAGTGGATACTTTGTCGGAAAGATTTTTTGCGACTTCATCGTAGACCGCTTTATTCTGAATAGATTTATCCACTGATTTATATTGGCTAAATTCATCCTGTAATTGCTTTGCTATATTTTCAAACTCTGCATCCGTTACTTGCATTGTCGGATAATCAATCTTTTCCGAACGATGTACGTAGGGAATAATTTGATTAATGATATTTGAATAATTCAAATACACAATTCCAAAGAAGATTATCCAGAAGAGGATAATCCGTATTGCCCATTTCTTTTTTTTTGAGAGTTCCATGACCTTACTCCTTTATTTTATTTCCTGTAATTCTTTCATATTCCAACGGATGTTCATTTTTTATTTCTTCTTCCGTAAGTTTTCCATCAATCCATACTGTGCTTCCTGGAAATTTGTCTGGATTGTAATGCACATTGTAAAAATGCCATACCACGATCGCGGATATGGCTAACACCGCTTCGTCGCTATGTGCAATAAATGCCATAGGAATTGCGATATTTGGTAGTAAGTTGCCGAAAAATACCGGAAACCACAAAATAAGCCCTGAGAACATCATCACCGGCACCCCCCAGAATACTGCAAAGTAATCAAATTTTTCTCTGAAATTAAACCTGTCGTATAACGGTAATTTGTCTTTAAGACCAAAGTAATAGAGTGAGGTTCCCCACCAATCCTTTGCATCTTTAAGAGTAGGAACCATAGGCCAGGCTTTGCTTATATTAAAGCGGTTAATTACAAGTAGTCGAAATATATAGTAGAGATGATAGAGTCCAAGTAGAATCATGATAACAGCGGAAATACGATGAACAATTCTAGCCCCATATAAACCACCGAAGAAAAAATATACATAATTTAACCAACTAACATCGGGAAACCGCATAGGAATTCCAGTGATACTCAAGAGAGTAAAACTAAGAATCATAAATCCATGTTGAATTCTTTGTTCTAGACTCAGTCTGAGAAATGTTTTTCTGATGAATTCTTTTTCATACAATTCTCCTTTTAATCAAAAGCATAGCTTTGATAAACCGTAAGCTTACTTTTCCTATATTTAAAATTACAGTTATTCCTTTTCCTACTAAGACTAAGAACTTTTTAAGTACCGAAAGCCATCCAAATTTCTTTTGAATATCCAATACAATTCCAACAGCTAGCATCGCCATTGTTCCGCCGGTAAGAATTTGAAAAAGTTTTTCTTCCCAATACAGAATAGGCTCTTTGTCTACTCTAAGTTTTAAATGGTTTACTCCACTCATCGCAAAATTGATCTTAGCCCCATCGTGACATCCCGACTTACCGCAAGTATCCGCTATTTTATCGTTTGAAATGCTAGATTCTTTGTGATCTTTTGGAAGAATGGAATGGACACCGTGGCAATCTTGGCATGTAGCAGAGCTTACTCCACCGAATTTTACAGCTTTATAATGAAAACTTTGTTTATAAGAGCTTACTGCATCTTCTTCTACTTTATTTCGTAACATCATTTCTTTGTTATCATGACAGACAATACACTGAGAAATTTTTTCTCCCTGCGAAATTGTTTTGGTAGCCTTTTTTATATTGTGAACGGATGTGTAACCATGGCAACTGATACAAGTAGGGCTGTCTTTACTTTGTCCATGTTTGCCTTTTGTGTGGATTGAGTCTTCGAACTCAGTTACTTGTTTAGAATGAGTATAAGGATTTCCTTCTTTGTCATTTGAGTGACAATCTTGATTACATCCTACTTTGTCTAGTTTTTCTTTATGTGGATAACGATTAGTATCCTTATGGCAGTCTACACAATTTAAGTTTCCATGCACAGAATTTTTGAACTCGTCTGCGTTTACTGTCAAATTTTTAATTGATTTCAAATCCTCATTCAAATAGGAAAAATTATTCATGGAGTGACATTTGTTACAATTTTGTCCTATTTCTTCTGTGAGAATTTCCTTGCTTGAGAAATAAAACAATAAGACAAAAAAAACAATGAAAGAAGCCTTTATTGATTTTCTTTCTCGTTTTATATTTATAATTTTCATATACTATACCCTATATGGTATATTGTATTTTAAACATCCATAGAAAAGCAAGTCATTTAAAAATTGGAGAAGAAATTTTAATGGTAGGTTAGATTTCCATGGAATTGTGTAAAAGCAAGTTTTTCTCACAGAGCACACGGAGTAAATATAGAATAGAATCAATTCTCTCTGTGAACTCTGCGTGCTCTGTGAGAAATGTTTTCTTTACTTGACAAAAAAGACATGCATTCATATAATGACATTAGTTCATAAAGAGGGCAGAATGTCAAACTATACTTACAGGCAGATTTATAAATGGGGAGATCCTAAAAAAGAGGAGAAATTAAACCACCATGCAGCGGAATTTCTCGAAAAATCCTTTGGAATCAAAGAAAGTCCAAAACCGCATTTGCCAGGGGACATGGATATTTCTCTCGAAAGAAAGAAAACTCTTCCAGCTAAGATTACAAACAAACTGAAAGCAATTGTGGGAGAGAATAATTTCTTCGACTCTGATTTCGAAAGAGCGCGTCATAGCATTGGAAGATTCTATATGGAAATTCTCCAGGCTAGAATGGGTAATGTAGAAAATCCTCCTGATGCAGTTGTATGTCCGAGAACGCAGGAAGAAGTTTTGCAAATAGTTAAACTTTGCAATGAGTGGAAAATTCCGATTATCCCCTTTGCTGGTAATTCTTCCGTAACAAAAGCATTGCAAGCTCCTAAGGGTGGAGTCTCCCTTGATTTAAAAAATCTAAATAAAATTCTTGAGCTAAATGAGACTAACACAACCGTAACCGCTGAGGCTGGAGTGTTTGGACCGGTATTAGAAAAATTTCTAAACGAGAGAAAGGATATACATGCGGCCACTTCCCTCAATCTTTTGAATTTTCTACTGTGGGTGGCTGGGTTGCTGCTAAAGGAGCAGGGCAGGCTTCCACCGGATATGGAAAAATGGAAGATATCGCTCTTGCGGTTACTGTTGTTACCCCCGAAGGAATTATAGAAACAAAACCTTATCCTGCTGCGTCTATCGGTCCTGATATTTTCAAATTCTTTTTGGGATCAGAGGGGATACTCGGTGTAATCACAAAAGTTACTTTAAAAGTTAGAAAGTATAAAGCGGAAGATTCCTCCATGACTTCTTTTATCTTTCCTGACTTTGAATCTGGCTGTAAAGCAATGCGCGAAATTATGCAGGGTGGTTTTGGAAAGCCTCATTTCTTCCGACTCCAAGATCCAGAAGAGACTGATATTTCTTTTAGAATGTCAGGTAAAGAAGGAAGTATTTCTGATAAGTTTTTAAAGTTAATTCGCTATTATCCGATGAAGCGTTGTTTGATGTATGTAATTATTGACGGAGATCCCGACTACACGAAATTTCTTTTGAAGAAAGTGAGAAAAGTAGCCAAACAAAATAAAGCATTCGAAACAGGAAAATCCGTTGTGAATAAATGGTTGGAGCAAAGATATTCGAGTGCCTATCTACGGGACTCTTTAATGGACCAAGGCGTTATGATTGATACCCTCGAAACTGCGGTTACATGGGATAATCTCCTAGGACTTTGGAAAGCGGCTCGTGATTATGTAAAACAAAACAAAACACACTTTCCCTTGTTCATATTTCTCATGCTTATGAAAATGGAGCAAATCTATATTTTATATTGATGTGTCCAATGGATCCAAAAGATGAAGTAGGCGAATTTAACAAATTTCATAAAGGGCTAATAGATGTTATCCATAAAAACAATGGCTCTCTCTCGCACCATCATGGCATAGGTCGATTAACCTCTCATTTGATGAAAGAAGAAGTTGGTGAACTCGGATTACAGACTTTGCAAGCATTAAAAGATTCACTTGACCCAAAAGGAATTATGAATCCAGGAGGCACACTTGGTCTCAAATGAAATCAAATCAAAAGTGCAATCCCGCAAAGAAAGAGAATTTATTAAGCGGGGAGAAGAGATTTTAGAAACAGCTAAATCCCTATTTAAAAAACAAAATCCAGCTCTAGTCAGTATGGATATGATTGCAAATGAAGTAGGAATCGGAAGAGGCACACTCTATTTGCATTACAAGGGCAAAGATGAACTCATGATGCGAATTGTTTTAAATCGTCATATCAATTGTTAAGTGAATTGGACAATATTGATTTAAAACTTTCAGCCGAGGATCTGCTGAAAAACAGTAAGAGTCTACTTAGAGCATAATATCAATTCGCCACAAGACTATCTCATGCAAAAAAATGCGAAGAGAATATTATAAAAGAAAATGTAGGCGAAGAAATTTTACAGGAAGTAGAAGAAGAAAGGCTAAAGCGAATGGCTATCATGGAAAAAATCTTTCTCAGGTTAAAGAGGAAGGAAAGATTCGAGATATTCCTCCTTATCTTCTTGCAGGGAGCTACCTGGGGCATGCTAAAGGCGCACTCGATGTAATTGTAAGTGGGTATTTTAAACAAGAAATTGCAGATGAAGAAATGTTTTTTGCACTGGTTGAAAATCTTTTATTTTACGGACTTTTCAAATCAGAGGAGAAATTAAAATGAAAACAAAAAGAATTCCAATTCAAGATTTAAAGGAAAAAGAATTAGATGTATTAATCATTGGTGGTGGAATCACAGGGGCTTGTATTCTCTGGGATGCAACTCTTAGAGGGATGAAATGTCTCTTAGTGGATAAGAATTATTATGCGTCTGGAACAAGTCAGGCAACTTCAAAATTAATTCATGGGGGACTTCGGTATTTAAAGAATTTTGAAATTGGTCTTGTTCGCGAATCTCTGCGAGAAAGAAGAAATTTAGCTCGCATATCTCCCCATGCACTTTATACAATGGGCTTTCAAATTCCAGTTTACAACGCAAAAGATACGGTGATGACTAAACTCGGAATGGTTCTTTACAATCAATTATCCTATGATCGAAATAAAATGATTCACCTGGATAATTTAATTCCAGAATACCGCTTTCACAATCGAGAAGAAACTATCCACGAGATTCCAGAAATTCCTAGAGAGCGGCTAAAAGGCTCTTACCTCTACTATGATTATGCAAATCTAAATCCAGAGCGTTATACGACAGAGTTTATATTTTCAGCTCGTAATCATGGGGCAGTTTGTAGAAATTATACTGAAGTCTTAAACATTGAGAAAACTTCAAAAGGAACCTACCTTGTTAAACTAAAAGATAGTTTATCCGGAGAAATTACAATAGTAGAAACAAAAGCTCTTGTGAATTCGGCAGGACCCTGGGCTGATAAGATTGAATCGATGGCTTATAGCGGAATGGAAACCAAGCTTGTTCGCTCTAAAGGGATACATATTATTACCCGTAAAGATTTGTAAAGATACTACCGTGGTTTTAAAAGAAAATGGAACTCATTTATTTATTATTCCATGGAGAAACAAAACTATAATTGGAACTACGGATACGGTATATGCTGATTCGCCGGATGCATTGAAAATTACCAAACAGGACATTGAAGATCTTTTAGAAGAAGTAAATTTCGCTTACGGTTCGATTCAACTGAAATTAGAAGATGTAGATTTTTATTATGGAGGGCTTCGTCCACTCGTAGAGCAAGAGGGTAAGTCAACTTACAATGCTTCTCGCAAATTAGAAATCATGGATCATAAAGACGAAGGCTTTCCAGGATTCTACTCTGCACTCGGTGGCAAATACACTACTAGCCGCTTACTGGCTGAAAAGTTAGTGGATAAAATTGCAGAGTTTTTACCATCCAATTTTTCAGAGTGTAAAACTGAGATTACACCTATACTTGGCGGACATTTACTGATTTTAAATCTTTGGAAAACGAATTGCAAAAGAATTTTCCAAAAGAGTCCGGTGAAAAAATTGAAACACTTGTGCATCGTTATGGAAGTGAAGCAAGAACTATTCTAAAAGAATTTCCAAATGAAGGAGGTATTTGTTTTGCAAAATGGGAGCATATTTATGCAGAGGAAATAGCACAAATCGCAAACAAAAGAAGATATAATATACGCAAGTGATTTCTATTTTAGAAGATCAGGAGTTGGAGTTCCAGGTAAGCCAGATCCAGTGAATAACAGAAAATCCTCTCCAAACTCGGGCAATATTTAAGTTGGGACAACAATCGATTAGCCGAAAGAAAAGCATAGAAGTAGGTATAAGATTGCTTTTAAAGATTACCACCGATGAACACCGAAAAACACCGATAAAGAATACGATAGTTCTGGCGTTTTCACAACTTGCTATTCGTGTTCATCTTTGGTAAATTATTAATTTTCTCTCGCTTAAATACAAGCTTACTCGTATTATCCTCTACAGTTGAGAAAAGCTTGTTTGATTCATTGACGTAGTTCATAGAAAGTTCATAAGAGTCTATTCGAGACAAATCAGTCTGTGGAAGAGGAATATTTTTAACATAATGGGCATCTTCTTTGATACAGGCAGATAATGATATTACGCTCTAGTAATTTTTAGCAGAATGAGTTTGGCTATTTCGATTTGATTCAATTTCAGTGTATACGTAACGAAGATTGATTTTTTATTTCCACTCCTTTCTTATCTAAGAGACGAATGACTAGAGTGCGAAATAAATCGCCGGTGGGGAAGGCATGACCTAAACGTTTTGCGGTTACGATTAATTTTGCGTCGGCATCAGAAACTTTTTCTAGACTAAGAGAGAAAGTTTTTGTCAGATAATCACGATTATGCCCGCCTGGAAAATTATGAGTCTTGTAGTTAGTTTTTGTTTCCATATGGCAATCCTGACAGGTTTCCTTTCCATAGAAATAGCTCATTTGCCATTCACTAAACGTATTCTGCATAGGCTGGTTTGAAAAATTAAAGTCATTGTGTGGAACGTTTCCTGTCCCAACCGGAAAGTTAAATTGGTGACAGTTCTCGCAAAATTCTGAGCGGCGCATCTCTTTTACTTCGATATATTCATGCTCCTTTGGTTTTGCGGGAATACGCGCTGTTAAAATTTTATCTCCTCGCTTGTGGCAGACAATACAAAAACGCCTTCCTCTACAAGAGTCGATCCTGTATTTTCAGGATCTCCATCTGCTTTCATAATGGGGGCATGACAATTAACGCACCAAATAAGCGGTTCTCTCTCGTGACTTTCCTTGTATAAATTATTAGTAGATACAACGATGTCTAGTATTACTCCACTCCTCATAGATTCCTTCGTGACATGCTCCGCAATCCTTAGAGAGCTTTCTTGGTTGCCTGTGAGTTTAATCAGGGTTAGCCCTTTCAGAAAAGCCATGTTGATTTTCTGTGAGCAGGATTGTAGAAAATAGAATGCAGTAGAATTAATAAAATACTTTTATTTTTTTTTGGTTCATAGCTTGTCTCTTACGGCATGTCCCTATATAAACCTAAGTTTATTTATCTTTACTCAATTTCCTTTAGCCAGACAAAAAAGCAAACCTTAAGAAATTCTTTTACAATAAATTTTAACACGGTAAATAGTATTTAGCTTTACAGAATAAAAAATATGTGAGACTTGCTTCTTGCTATATACTGATTCTATTTAACCGTTGCGCCAAGATTTTACGGAAAAGTGAATCAGAATAGACCATTCGCCATATTTGCAATAGTAAGACGCAGTAACTTTTTGAGAAATGAATGACAAGCTAACGTGGAGGTTGGTTTGGATCTTATACAAAATTTTTATTTAAACTATTATACTATTGGAGTGTTGACTGGTCTTTTCATGACAGCACTCATCATAGTCTTCTTAACATTATTGCCTTCAAATCAACTCCCACAAAATATTTAATTATCATTTTATTTCACGGAGCAAGTGCTGACTTTGGGATACACATTAGTCCAGGGATTGTGTTTCCCATCTAAGGGTAGTTCAGTCTACTTGTTAATAGCTATTACCCTCAATCATTTATTTACAATTCAATTATTTTTCATTTCCTTCGAACACTCATCCCCGACTTTAAATCATTTTTGTATGTGCAGAGTTTTATCTTTTAATACTAGATATTTTCCTCATTGTTAAATCAATAGGAGTTGGTGTTGTTTATGATTTCATAGACATTATTTTGAAATAGATTCGCCTTTCGCTCTTAAAATATATGGTCTGGTAGTATTATTGGATATTTTTTAATCACAGGTGTTGGTATTTGGAAAACTTTTATTACACCCAAAAAGAAAGACTTGCTTTAATCTTTATAAACATTGGAATTTTTTACTCTCTTTATTCCAGGTCTTGTGAACGTGTTAAATAAAACAGGATTGGTATCGAGAACTGTTTATATTCGTCTCTTCTGTCTATTTACGATCATTGGTCTATTCATGAGGTAATTGTATCCTATATTAATAATACCAGTGACAAAACTACTTTTTATGTTTAAGATTGTAGGGGTAAGCTTTGTTAGCTTCATGGTTGTTTATAATGTATTCAGTTTCATAGTCATGAGTGAAATGGAGAATACTTACGATTTGCTGCATCGTGGACAGTCTGTGCTTGCTATGGAAGCAAATCATAAACCTGAAAGATTTAAAATATATAATTGAATACGATCCTGAAAAAGACACCTTTCAATTCACGCACAATGTGGATAATGTAGAATACCAAGAATTCAAATATGAATTAATCAATTCCTATATTTATAATTCCTTTTCCAAAGTATGAAAGATGCTTCTTTGATGGAATTGAGACGAATTTTACCAAAATCTTCATATTCAGGATAGCGAATATGCTTCTGGTTACTCGTTGTTAATTCAATCGTATTTAAGAAAATTC